>NZ_JAOS01000020.1:0-4033 GCF_000523975.1 Mycobacterium sp. MAC_080597_8934
CGCACGGTCACGTCCCGTGGAGTGGTGTAAGAGCGGTCGCGTGTCCGCGTGTGGCTCTGTGGTAGCCACTATGCCGTGAGAGCGGCTGTGGGGGCAATGGTTTCGGCACTTTGGTCACTGACGTCGAGCAGAGCGAGGCTGGTCTCGGAGAGGTAGCGCTTGTCGGCGACCTGCCATTCGTCGTGGGCCTCAACGAGTACCGAGCCGGCCAGCCGTAACAGCGCGGCGGGGTTGGGGAACACGCCGACGACGTCGGTGCGGCGTTTGATTTCCTTGTTCAATCGCTCCATTATCCGGCCCTCGGGGGCGGGTCAACCCGTCGGGGTGGGATGTTCATCGATCGAGGCGCTGGAGGTGGTCGGTAAGGGCGTGGGCGACGCGGTCGTGGCGGGCGGCTTCGTCGGTCCAGCCGCGGCACTCGGCGTCGGTTCTGAGGGCCTGGACGTCGGCGAGTTGGTCGGTGAGCGTGTCGCGGAATTCGGGGGCGGTGACGTAGTTGTCGCAGGTTTCGCAGATGTTGGCATAAGGGCACGCGCCCGCGGATTCGTGGCGAGCGCAGTATCCGTGTGCAACGCGGGTTTTCAGCATTTCACTGTGCAGCCAGCCGACCTTGTCGGGCAGGATCGGTTTGCCGACCGGGGTGAGGGTGAACTGGCGGCGCATCTTGCCCATCGCTTCGTCGTAGGCCGCGCGCAGGGTGGGCGAGGCCAGGGTGGCGTAGCGGATCGTCATTTGTGGAGTGACGTGCCCGAGTAAGGACATCAAGGCCTGCAGACTCATCCCGGCGTTGGCGAGTTCGGTGGCCCAGGTGTGGCGCAACTGATGTGGAGTGACCATCAGGACGCCGCCGTCGGGACGGTGCAACCCGGCGGATTCAGCGGCGGTGAGCAGCCCGTTGCGCAGCCGGGTGTAGCCCAGGCGGCGTCCGTGCCGGGTGAACAGAAAGTCGGTGAGCACGCCGGTGCGTGGGTGCGGCAGCGGCCGGTGCGTGCCGCGGAGGGCGACCCACTCGTCGAGCGCGGCGAGGGTCGCGGCGGAGAGCGGGACCATGCGTTCGGTGGCGAGCTTGCCCAGTGGCACCTTCAGCCAGGTTCCGGCCGGTCCGTAGTCGATGATGCTGCCCAGTTCGAGGTCGAGCAGTTCCCCCGCCCGCAGGCCGGCACCACGCAGCACGGTCAGGCCGATGCGGGCGAACGGATCCTGCAGGTGGGCAACGGCGTTCATCACTGCCGCGTCCACATCGGGTGCTAGCGCGCGTGGCAACGGCTGGTCGAGTTTGGGGACGTCGGCGGCGAATACCAACCGCCGTGGTGGGGCCTGCGCCCAGCCCCAGGCGGTGATGTCGTCGAGCAGGTTGCGCAGACTGAGCACTGCCGACTGGGCCACCGCGGCCGAGACGGTGCGCCCGGCGCCCGCGGCGGCGCGCTGACCACGCCAGCCCCGGGTGCGATTCCATTTCAGGTAGCCCTCGATGCAGCTCCGGTCGAGTTCACGCAGGCTGATGACGTCGGGATGGTGAGCGGTGAGGTATTCGGCGAAGGGCAGCAGGTCGTTGATCAGCGACTCGACCGATTTGGGCCGCAGCACCGCCGCGCGCACGCCGATGTAGCGCAGCAACGTCTGACGGATCGGGTCGGGCATCTCCACCTCGGTGAAGCGCTGCTCGAGGCTACGGGCCCACCGCCGGCGTTTCGGCGCGGTGTCGATGACCGCGGTCTCGAACAACAGCTGCCGCAGGCTGGCCAGCCGCCCCCTGTATGCCCGCCGCGACGATGGCGGCACCACGGTACGTGACAGCGCGGCGTCGAAGTCGTCGAGCGCGTCGCCGGTCAGGTCGGCGACCATTCCGCCGTGGTGTGCCAGCACTACCGCCAGACATTCGCCGAGGACCGTCTCGACCCAGGAACTCCTCCAGCCCAACCGAATTCCCGCATTCCGCAACGCGGCGAATCCGCTCGGATCCCGGTCCTCCACTGCGCGGCCCAGCCCGGTCAACTGTTTGACCGCGGCCAGCTCGACGTCCAGCCGTAACCGGCCGGTGCCGATCGTGTGACAGATCAGCGGCCACGCCCCGGTGTCCCGTATCTCGGCGATCCGCTCGGCTGCCGGCAGCGTCATCCAGGCGTGCAGGTCGCGGTGGCGTGCGGTGAAGTCGCGAGCGATCCGAATCCGGTCGCGTACCGCCCGCCCGCTCAAACCCAGGGTGGCGACGTGGTCGAGATAATCCGCCACCACCTCGTCGGCGCCTACGGGTTGGCCGACCAACACCGTGGTCACTGCCGGGCTCCGGCCAACGTCGCACGAGCAGCACCGTATTCGGCGGCGAGCTGCTCGATCGACAAATGCACGTAGCGGGCCGTGGTCTCCGGCGAGACATGCCCCATCAACGCCCGCAACGCCAGCAGATCGATTCCGGCCGCCGACAATTCGGTGCCGTAGGTATGCCGTAAACGGTGCGGGCGGACTCTTGTGGCGCCAGAGGTCTCCCGGTGCCGACGGAACAGGCTGCGCAGCCCGGCCTCGCTGACCGGTGCACCGGTCGTCGGGCCGCGCAGCACTACGAAGCACTGCGGCGTCGCCAACCCCGGCGGCCGCTCCCATCGCAGGTAGGCGGCGAGCTCGGTGAAGAACGCCGCATCGACCGGGACATGACGTTCCTTGCCGCCCTTGCCGATCACCCGAAGCCGGCGCCGGCCCATATCGACGTCGGCGAGCAGCAGGCCACGCGCCTCGGCCGAACGCAGCCCTCCGAGTAGCATCACCAGCACCATCGCCCGGTCCCGGTGCGTTGCCAGTGTCGCCAGGAACGCGTCGACATCGTTGGTGGACAACGATTCCGGAAGACGCTGCGGCTGACGCACCAACCTACCGCCACTGCGTGCACGCCGGGACCCAGATGACCGAGCAACCCCGCTGCGACTGGCGCAGCCCCTGTCCCCGCCGCGGCGACGGCACCGGATTGTCGGTGCAGACACCGGTCATCACCAGATACTCGAATAACGCGCGCACTGCCGCGACCCGGCGGTTCACCGTCGAAGCTGCCGGCGGGGTCGACGAGCGGTGACCGCCGGTGGCTGGTCCGTTCGGCGGACGCCTTGCCAGTCGATCCAGTCGAACACCAACGGCGCATCGACCGCGGCGAGCCCGACCGCTTGCTGGACGAGGACCGGCTCAAATTGGCGACGTCGAATGCGTAGGCCCGCACCGTGGCCGCGCTGAACCCCCGTCCCGCCAAATGGTTGAGAAACGCGTTCACCGCGTCCTGCCCGTCCCAGTCGCCCTCCAGGACATATCCGCTGTCGCTCTTGAGTACCCGCATCGCCGCTCCGCCTTCCCCCACCGAGATGCAGACAGCATCCATCCGTGCTCAGCGCTTGTGCGTGAACCTCACGCTGCAGCCCGAACCGTGTCCCCGGAGAGCCGGTTAACGGATAGTGGGTTGGTTGACCAGATCTTTTTCCAGTGGGCCACCGGGAAGTCGGCGAAGGCGGTGATGTCGGCGGCGGCCTCGCGCAACATGGTTTCGACCTTGGGGAACTGGCGGCCGAGCATGCCGGCGATGGTGTCGAGTTGTTCGCGCACGTGCTCGGCGTCTGGCTGGGCGAAGACGGTGCGGATCGCGGCGGCGACCATCTCTGCGGAGCCCTTGGGCACTTGGGCGAGCACGTTGCGCAGGAAGTGCACTCGACACCGCTGCCAGGCGGCCCCGATCAGCACGGCGTCAATGGCACTGCGCAGTCCGGCATGGGCATCGGAGATGACCAGTTGGACTCCGGCCAGACCGCGGGATTTCAACGACCGCAAAAACGCGGTCCAGAACGCCCCGTCCTCGGAGTCTCCGACCTCAAAGCCCAGTACCTCGCGGCGCCCGTCAGCGGCCACCCCGGTGGCGATGACCACCGCCTGCGACACCACCCGATGATTCACCCGGGCCTTGCAGTAGGTGGCGTCGAGGAAGACATACGGAAAGCGCTGATCACCCAACGGCCGGTCCCGGAAGGCCGCGACCTCGGTGTCGAGGTCTTTGCAGATC
>NZ_JAOS01000021.1:0-3296 GCF_000523975.1 Mycobacterium sp. MAC_080597_8934
GCGACCTGCATTCGTCGTGTTGTTCAACGAGTACCGAGCCGGCGAGCCGTAACAGCGCGTCGCGGTTGGGGAACACGCCGACGACGTCGGTGCGGCGTTTGATTTCCTTGTTGAATCGCTCCATTATCCGGCCCTCGGGGGCGGGTCAACCCGTCGGGGTGGGATGTTCATCGATCGAGGCGCTGGAGGTGGTCGGTAAGGGCGTGGGCGACGCGTCGTGGCGGGCGGCTTCGTCGGTCCAGCCGCGGCACTCGGCGTCGGTTCTGAGGGCCTGGACGTCGGCGAGTTGGTCGGTGAGCGTGTCGCGGAATTCGGGGGCGGTGACGTAGTTGTCGCAGGTTTCGCAGATGTTGGCATAAGGGCACGCGCCCGCGGATTCGTGGCGAGCGCAGTATCCGTGTGCAACGCGGGTTTTCAGCATTTCACTGTGCAGCCAGCCGACCTTGTCGGGCAGGATCGGTTTGCCGACCGGGGTGAGGGTGAACTGGCGGCGCATCTTGCCCATCGCTTCGTCGTAGGCCGCGCGCAGGGTGGGCGAGGCCAGGGTGGCGTAGCGGATCGTCATTTGTGGAGTGACGTGCCCGAGTAAGGACATCAAGGCCTGCAGACTCATCCCGGCGTTGGCGAGTTCGGTGGCCCAGGTGTGGCGCAACTGATGTGGAGTGACCATCAGGACGCCGCCGTCGGGACGGTGCAACCCGGCGGATTCAGCGGCGGTGAGCAGCCCGTTGCGCAGCCGGGTGTAGCCCAGGCGGCGTCCGTGCCGGGTGAACAGAAAGTCGGTGAGCACGCCGGTGCGTGGGTGCGGCAGCGGCCGGTGCGTGCCGCGGAGGGCGACCCACTCGTCGAGCGCGGCGAGGGTCGCGGCGGAGAGCGGGACCATGCGTTCGGTGGCGAGCTTGCCCAGTGGCACCTTCAGCCAGGTTCCGGCCGGTCCGTAGTCGATGATGCTGCCCAGTTCGAGGTCGAGCAGTTCCCCCGCCCGCAGGCCGGCACCACGCAGCACGGTCAGGCCGATGCGGGCGAACGGATCCTGCAGGTGGGCAACGGCGTTCATCACTGCCGCGTCCACATCGGGTGCTAGCGCGCGTGGCAACGGCTGGTCGAGTTTGGGGACGTCGGCGGCGAATACCAACCGCCGTGGTGGGGCCTGCGCCCAGCCCCAGGCGGTGATGTCGTCGAGCAGGTTGCGCAGACTGAGCACTGCCGACTGGGCCACCGCGGCCGAGACGGTGCGCCCGGCGCCCGCGGCGGCGCGCTGACCACGCCAGCCCCGGGTGCGATTCCATTTCAGGTAGCCCTCGATGCAGCTCCGGTCGAGTTCACGCAGGCTGATGACGTCGGGATGGTGAGCGGTGAGGTATTCGGCGAAGGGCAGCAGGTCGTTGATCAGCGACTCGACCGATTTGGGCCGCAGCACCGCCGCGCGCACGCCGATGTAGCGCAGCAACGTCTGACGGATCGGGTCGGGCATCTCCACCTCGGTGAAGCGCTGCTCGAGGCTACGGGCCCACCGCCGGCGTTTCGGCGCGGTGTCGATGACCGCGGTCTCGAACAACAGCTGCCGCAGGCTGGCCAGCCGCCCCCTGTATGCCCGCCGCGACGATGGCGGCACCACGGTACGTGACAGCGCGGCGTCGAAGTCGTCGAGCGCGTCGCCGGTCAGGTCGGCGACCATTCCGCCGTGGTGTGCCAGCACTACCGCCAGACATTCGCCGAGGACCGTCTCGACCCAGGAACTCCTCCAGCCCAACCGAATTCCCGCATTCCGCAACGCGGCGAATCCGCTCGGATCCCGGTCCTCCACTGCGCGGCCCAGCCCGGTCAACTGTTTGACCGCGGCCAGCTCGACGTCCAGCCGTAACCGGCCGGTGCCGATCGTGTGACAGATCAGCGGCCACGCCCCGGTGTCCCGTATCTCGGCGATCCGCTCGGCTGCCGGCAGCGTCATCCAGGCGTGCAGGTCGCGGTGGCGTGCGGTGAAGTCGCGAGCGATCCGAATCCGGTCGCGTACCGCCCGCCCGCTCAAACCCAGGGTGGCGACGTGGTCGAGATAATCCGCCACCACCTCGTCGGCGCCTACGGGTTGGCCGACCAACACCGTGGTCACTGCCGGGCTCCGGCCAACGTCGCACGAGCAGCACCGTATTCGGCGGCGAGCTGCTCGATCGACAAATGCACGTAGCGGGCCGTGGTCTCCGGCGAGACATGCCCCATCAACGCCCGCAACGCCAGCAGATCGATTCCGGCCGCCGACAATTCGGTGCCGTAGGTATGCCGTAAACGGTGCGGGCGGACTCTTGTGGCGCCAGAGGTCTCCCGGTGCCGACGGAACAGGCTGCGCAGCCCGGCCTCGCTGACCGGTGCACCGGTCGTCGGGCCGCGCAGCACTACGAAGCACTGCGGCGTCGCCAACCCCGGCGGCCGCTCCCATCGCAGGTAGGCGGCGAGCTCGGTGAAGAACGCCGCATCGACCGGGACATGACGTTCCTTGCCGCCCTTGCCGATCACCCGAAGCCGGCGCCGGCCCATATCGACGTCGGCGAGCAGCAGGCCACGCGCCTCGGCCGAACGCAGCCCTCCGAGTAGCATCACCAGCACCATCGCCCGGTCCCGGTGCGTTGCCAGTGTCGCCAGGAACGCGTCGACATCGTTGGTGGACAACGATTCCGGAAGACGCTGCGGCTGACGCACCAACCTACCGCCACTGCGTGCACGCCCGGGACCCAGATGACCGAGCAACCCCCGCTGCGACTGGCGCAGCCCCTGTCCCCGCCGCGGCGACGGCACCGGATTGTCGGTGCAGACACCGGTCATCACCAGATACTCGAATAACGCGCGCACTGCCGCGACCCGGCGGTTCACCGTCGAAGCTGCCGGCGGGGTCGACGAGCGGTGACCGCCGGTGGGCTGGTCCGTTCGGCGGACGCCTTGCCAGTCGATCCAGTCGAACACCAACGGCGCATCGACCGCGGCGAGCCCGACCGCTTGCTGGACGAGGAACCGGCTCAAATTGGCGACGTCGAATGCGTAGGCCCGCACCGTGGCCGCGCTGAACCCCCGTCCCGCCAAATGGTTGAGAAACGCGTTCACCGCGTCCTGCCCGTCCCAGTCGCCCTCCAGGACATATCCGCTGTCGCTCTTGAGTACCCGCATCGCCGCTCCGCCTTCCCCCACCGAGATGCAGACAGCATCCATCCGTGCTCAGCGCTTGTGCGTGAACCTCACGCTGCAGCCCGAACCGTGTCCCCGGAGAGCCGGTTAACGGATAGTGGGTTGGTTGACAGATCTTTTTC